>NZ_BAABIB010000077.1:0-29508 GCF_039542405.1 Amycolatopsis dongchuanensis | reverse complement strand
ATCAACAAGCACAACTTTCATCCAAGAAAACTGAGCCAGATTCTTGACGCGGGACACGGGAGCGGGACCGGATGCGGGACCTGTTCGGCAGGCACGTGGGCGACGACGTGGCGAGGCACGCGCTGGAGCACGGGATCTCGCTGTCGGGCGATGTGCGCGAGGTGACGGCGTTGTTCGTGGACGTGGTGGACTCGACGGCGCTGGCGTACGCGAGTTCGCCGGAGGAGATCGTGCGGAAGCTGAACCGCCTGTTCGGCAGTGTGGTGTCGGTGGTGGACGCCAGGGGTGGCCTGGTGAACAAGTTCCAGGGTGACGCGGCGTTGTGCGTGTTCGGCGCGCCGACCCGGCTGGCCGGTGCGGAGACCCTGGCACTGTCCGCGGCCCGCGCGATCCGGGACGAGGTGCTGGCGGCGGGTGAGCTGGACCTGGGGATCGGGGTGGCGAGCGGGCGCGTGTTCGCGGGGCAGCTGGGTGCCCGCAGCCGCCTGGAGTACACGGTGATCGGCGACGCGGTGAACGAGGCCGCCCGGCTGACCGAGCACGCGAAGAAGGTCCCGGGCCGCATCCTGGCGAGCGAAGCGGTGGTCACCGCGGCGGCAACCGCCGAGCGCAACCAGTGGTCGGCGTACCGGAAGATCCGCCTGAGGGGCCGGGAAATCCCCACATCCACCTGGACGGCGTAAGCGCTTTCGGGGTATCTGGGGGGTTGTTGCGTGGCACGCGGGTCGCCGCGCCTCGGGCGGCAGGCGGGTCGGCACGCCCCGGGTGGCAGGCGGGTCGGCACGCCTCGGGTGACACGCGGGTTGCCGCGCCTCGGGTGGCACGCGGCTCGGCACGCCTCAGATGGCAGGCGGGTCGGCGTTCCCCGGGTGGCAGGCGGGTCGGCACGCCTCGGGCGGCGTGAGCGCCGTCCCTGCCGCCGGTCCTTGCCCGGCGCGGCGGCTGCCGCAGGTTCGTGCCGCGCCCGTGGCCTCATGGACAGCCCCACCTCGCAACCGTCTCAGACCCCGCCCCGTCACGGCGGCTGCCGGAGGTCGCGTCGCGTCCCGTCCGGGACTGCCGCTGGTCCCACCCCGCGGCCATCTCCGCCCGGCTCAGCTCGGCCGCTGCCTCAGGTTCGGCTGTTGCCGTCCCAGGCGAGCCCGCCCCACCCCGTCGCCCGGCTCTGCGACCACCACCGGCTCCGTCTGCCTGGCACCCCCACGGTCTGCCAATGTCCGCGTGCCGGCCAGCACCAGCGGCTACCCGCCCCACCCGTAGGGCCGGGTCCAAAGCTGCCTCGGCCTCACCAGCAGCCCCACCGATGCGAAGCTCCGCTTCCCAACCAGCCGCCACGCCCCCAACGCTTCCGTGTCGCCGGTCCGTCGCTGCTCGGGTTCGTCCCGCGCCCCCAGCCCCACCACACCGATGCGTACCTTGGCTTCCCAACCACCCGCCACGGCCCCAGGCAGCCCGGCAGACTCACCGCGCCCCGTCGCGGTCGCCCGCACCGCGGTCAGCCCGGCTTCACATCCGGCCAGGTCAGCAGCGTGGATCCCCAGGTGAGCCCCGCCCCGAAGGCCGTCATGAGCACCCGGTGCCCCGGCCGCAGGCTGCCGTCCTCGCACGCGTCCGCAAGAGCGAGCGGGATCGAAGCCGCGCTGGTGTTCCCGGTGCGGGCGATGTTCGCCACCACCCGGTCCTCGGGCAGCCCGAGCTGCTTGGCGGTCGCCTGCAGGATGCGCAGGTTCGCCTGGTGCCCGACGAAGCGGTCCACGTCGGCCACATCCTGCCCCGCCCGCTCCAGCACCGTCCGCGCCGACTCCGCCATGCGGGCACAGGCGTGGCGGAACACCGTCGTGCCCTGCATGGTCAGGAAGTAGTCGTGCGGCTCCGCGGACACCCGCTGCCGCGCCCCGCCCGCGGGCACGATCAGCAGGTCGGCGAGTTCTCCGTCACTGTGCAGGTCGATCGGACCGAGCGCGCCGGGCTCATCCGCGTCACCCGCGCGCAGCACCACCGCGCCGGCCCCGTCCCCGAAGATCGGCAGGGTGCTCCGGTCCTCCGGGTCGCACAGCCGGCTGAAGACGTCGGCGCCGATGACCAGCACCCGGTTGGCGATGCCCCCCGCGATCAGCCCGCCCGCCGTCGCGAGCGCGTACAGGAAGCCGCTGCACACGGCGTTCACGTCGAACGCGGCGATCCCGCTGAGGCCCAGCCCGGACGCCACCTGCGGAGCACTGGCGGGACACAGCTGATCGGCTGTCGAGGTGGCCAGCACGAGTGCGTCCACGACGTCGGAACCCGCGCTGCGGAGGGCGTTCCCTCCCGCCTGTACCGCCAGGTCCACTGTGGACGTGTCGGCGTCGGCGATCCGCCGTTCTCGGATCCCGGTGCGGGTGCGGATCCACTCATCGGAGGTGTCGAGGCTCCGCGAGAGCTCGTCGTTGTCCACCACTCGTGGGGGCAGCCAGGCGCCCAGCCCGGCGACGACCGCGGAATGCCCCTTCTGCATGTTTCACTTGTAGGGCCTACCACTCGGTAGACCGGTGAGTTGTGTTCCAGGTCACTATCGCGCCGCCCGAAAGGACTACAGGCTGGTAAAGGCGGTGGAACTCCCGGTGGAACAAGCGGTCATTCCTCCACAAAGGACAGAGGCACCGTGACGAGCCCGCCTCGCCCACCTGATCGGCCGCGAGCCGAGGCGGACTTCTCCGAACTTGCGCAATCAGTGCTCTGATCTGCAGTTTCTCGCTAGGATGCGAAGGTGCCTGCTGCCGAACTCGACCCCCTGGACCAAGCCATCCTCAGCAGGCTGCAGGTGGATTGCCGCACGATCGCCGAGTCCATCGGCGCTCAGGTCGGCCTGTCCACCGCAGCTGTACAGCGCCGGATCAAGCGGCTGCGGGCGACAGGGGTGATCGCCAAGGAGGTGGCGGTCGTCGAGCCCCGCTCGGTCGGCGTGGACATGACGTTCATCGTCGGCGTCGAGATGGAGCGGGAGCGCATCGAGGTGCTCGAGGCGTTCCGCAAGCAGGTGCTGAGCGACCCGGCGGTGCAGCAGTGTTACTACGTGACGGGCTCGGCGGACTTCGTGCTGGTGGTCATGTGCCGGGACATGGCAGAGTTCGAGGAGTTCACCCGCCGGACCTTCTTCGACAACGGTGAGGTGCGCCACTTCACCACCAGCGTCGTGATGGACCGTGTGAAGGTCGGGCTGACGGTTCCCCTGAACGGCGGCTGACCCCAAGCGGGTCACGCGTTACACGTTCGGACCGATTGCACCGGATCGCGTGAAAGTCTTTCACCGGGCATCATCATCGGCGCTCAACGCCATCTCCTGGCTGTCCGATCGGTTCGCGCGTGGCGCGGACCCAGAGCACGAGGAGAGGCACGTGAACACCGAAGCCGTCAACCAGAGTCAGTTCGTCACGCTGAACGGTTCTCCCGCTCCGGTCCTGTCTCGACTGTCCTATGTGGGCACCGAGCCGTTCGCGGTCAACATCGCTTTCCGCACCGAGCGGGGCCGCTGGGTGGAGTGGACCTTCGCCAGGGAACTGCTCGTGCGCGGCCTGTCGGAGCCGGCGGGCCTCGGGGACGTCCGGGTCCGGCCCGATCTGGCGAACGACGACGACCTGCTGATTCTCGAGATCGAGTCACCGGACGGTTACGCTCTGGTGGAGATGGATCGCGAGGACGTCGAGCGTTTCCTGGACGTCTCCGCGGAGATCGTGCCGATCGGCGCCGAGAGCGAGCACTTCGACGTCGACGCGTTCATCGCCGAGATCACGAACGTCTGACCCGCGCCCGGCACGTCGCGGGCTCCTGAGGAGCCGCGACCGTTACCGTCAGCCGCGTGGACTCGGACGAGGCACCGGCATGGCGCGCCCCGACGCGGGGCGAGCACCGTTCACCCGCGGCCGCGGTCGTCGTCGGCACGGTCGCGCTCCAGCTGCTGTTGCCCAACGAGCTGGTGTTGCGCCCCTGGTGGGTGTTGCCCGCCGTCACCGGTCTGCTCGTGATCGCATTGCTGCTCGTCAACCCGGGGCGGGTCAGCAAGCGCACCCCGGTGGAGCGCGGCATCGCGCTGTCCGTGGTGGCCGTGGTGAGCATCGCCAACGCGGCTTCCGCCGTTCAGCTGGTCGACGGCATCATCTCCGGGTCGATCACCAATCGCCCCGGTCCGGTTCTGGCGAGCGCCGCCATCGTCTACTGGACCAATGTCGTCGCCTTCTCCCTCTGGTACTGGGAGTTCGACCGCGGTGGGCCCGGCCAGCGCGCGACCGGCGAGCAAGAGTTCCCGGACTTCCTGTTCCCCCAGATGACGTCACCCGAGTTCGCGGGCCGGAACTGGCGGCCGACCTATCCCGACTACCTCTACCTCTCCTTCACCAACTCGACGGCCTTCAGCCCCACGGACGTGATGCCCCTCCGCCCCTGGGCGAAGCTCACGATGATGGTGCAGTCAGCCATCTCCCTCGTCATAGCCCTCCTCGTGGTCGCCTGGGCGGTCGGCGCCCTCAACTCCTGACCTCTCCGCGCGAAATGCCTTGCTCCACACTGCACACAGACCGTATACAACCTGTATGGAATTGGGTGCCGGCCGCTTCCCCGAACCGCCTTACTACGCGGTCATCTTCACCTCACGCTTCCACGACACCGGTGACGACTACGAGCCGACGTCAGAGCGCATGTTGAAGCTGGCCGCAGAGCAACCGGGTTTCCTGGGCGTCGACTCCGCGCGCGGAAACGACGGGCTGGGCATCACGGTCTCGTACTGGCGCGATGAGGAATCGATCGCCGCCTGGCGCTCGCACGCCGAGCACACGCTCGCCCGCCAGACCGGCCGCGAACGGTGGTACGACGCGTTCGAGGTCCAGGTCGCCCGGGTCGAGCGCAGCTACGGCTTCCGCCGGAACAGGCGGCTTCAGCGGCCGTAGACGTGGAAGTCGTGGCTGCGGTAGACCTGCGTGCCGCCGCTACCCCACGTCCACGGCCCGAACATCCGCTCGAGCTGCTCGCCCAGGCTGTCCACCGGATCCTGCAGCGGGCCCGAGTCGGCGTCAGGAAGGTCGGCTCGCTCTTGCACGCTCGGCTTGGCCGGAGTCGTCGTGGTGGTCTTGCTGGTGCGCTTACCGCTCGGGACAACCTGCTTCTGGGAGACGGCCGGCGCCGTGGTCTGGGGCGCCTGAGGAGCAGGAACCACCTCACGGGTAGCAGGCGGCTCAGCCGACGGCTGGACGCTGCTTTGCACCGGCGCGGGAACCGTGCCCACCGCCAGCGCGGGCGTCGGCTCGGGGTCCTGCTGCCCGAACATCCCTCCGCTGACCCAACCCGCCACCAGGAACAACGCCGCGGCGCAGGTGAAGGCGAGGTTGCGGCGAACCCGTCGTCCGGCCGGTCGTTGGGGTTCCGTCGCAGCGACCAGTACCGACGGCGTGATCTCCACCGGCTTGGGCTCTTCCGCGGCCGGCGGGGCACTGTGGGCGACGATGCCCGTCCGATCGGCCATCTGAATCGCCGTAACGATGTCACCCGGCCTGCTGCGCAGACCCGCGCGCGCCATCACAATCCTCCAGTGGCACCGTCTGATCAGCTTCGACGCCCGCAGCGGAACCGGCCATCACCCGACGGCAGTTTTCTTTGCTACGCGGCGCGCCCGAAGCTACCAGGGTGATGCCTCACCCAATGACGAAACAGTCTCAGTTTCGTCGATCAAGCAGAAAGTCAACTCTATCGGGTGACGCGAGCTGGGCTCGATCATGCGGAGAGTAACGGCTGGTCGCCCGGTTGCTCTTTGCCTCGATCACCTTCCTTTCCGGCCGCTTTCCCACACCCAGGCAGCGACTGCGACTCGGTTGCGCAACCTGAGCTTCCGCTGCACGTGCATAAGATGCGATTTCACTGTGCCCACGGAGATGGACAACTCCGCAGCGATCTCCAGATTCGTCTTCGCCTCGGCGACGAGTGACGCCACCGCCAGTTCGCGAGCGGTCAGTGGCTCCGTGGGCACCGCCGCTGGCGTCAGGGTCGTGAGGTGCCGGAGCAGCTGGACGGTCACCTCCGGACTGATCAGCATGTCGCCGGAGACCGCGGCACGCACGCCCTCCACGAGCAGTGTTGGGCCAGACCGCTTGAGGAGGAACCCCGCGGCTCCGTTGCGGATCGCGCCGTACACGTACTCGTCGAGTTCGAAGGTCGTGATGACGACGACCCGCAGAGGCTGCTCGACGTCCGGCCCAGCCAGAGCTCTCGTCACCGCGAGGCCGTCGAGCCCGGGCATCCGGACATCCACCAGCACGACGTCCGGCTGCAACACCCGCGCGCGTTCGATCGCCGCCGCGCCGTCCGCTGCCTCCCCGATCACCCGCAAGTCCGGTTCGGCCTCCAGAATCCGCCGGAGATTCCGGCGCACCGCCTCCTGATCGTCGGCGATGAGCACCCTGACCCCGGTCATGCCCGCACCGGAATCACCGCACGCACCGCCCAGCCTCCACGTTCGCGGCGTCCGGCTTGGAGCCGCCCACCCAACGCCTCTACTCGTCCTGTCAGCAGCGGCAACCCGGTTCCACCGGAGACCCGCCGACCGAACCGCGGCCGAGCCCGGCGCCCGTCTCCGTCGTCATCCACCGTCACGACCAACTCAGCCCCGCGTCGGTGCACCGCTACCCGCACCAGCGCGGCGGAGGACGCATGCCGTCGCACGTTCGTGAGTGCCTCGCGCAGAACCTGTTCGGCTGTCGCGGCAACCTCGGGCGGCACATCGCCAACTCCTTCTTCCGTCAGCAGTTCGACCCGTGCCGAACTCGTTCTCGCGAACCGTTCGACGATCCCGGCGAAGTCAGCGCGTCGAGCCCCCTGCGGAAGCGCATGTCGCGACCCGGAAGGCGCGGCAAGAAGCCGGACAGTGCGGTCGAGTGAATCCAGAGCACGGACGCCCGCCTCCTCGATGCGCCGCAACGACGCCACCATTTCGAGCGAGTCGGAGCCGATCCGAGTCGCCTGCGCCTCAAGCACGATCGCCGTCACTTCGTGGGCGAGCCAGTCGTGCACCTCCCCGGCAAGCTGCACACGTTGCTCCCGCCTGGCCGCTGCCACCGTGTGCTCGCGCACCTCGTCCAGATGCCGGAGGTACAGCCCGACAGCTGTGGCAGCCGCGGCGAGGACGAACCAGCTGCAAGCCAGGCCGGCCACCTGCGCCGCGTCAGGGGAGGCACGGGGCAGCAACGTGACCCGCAGGGTTGACGAGACGACGGCGACTATGGCGAGCAATGAGCCGATGGCCGCCCGCACCGGGGGCAACACCCGCACCGCTCGCGCGAGGAGCACCAGCATGAAGGCGGTCTCCACCACGAGCCAGGCCAACGCGCCGCCGTTCGTTGTGCCGCCGGCTGCCGGCGTCGCCGTCACCGACGCCACCACCGCAAAGCCGAGGCAGGGCTCCAGCCCACGGCGAGCTCGTGGCTCGAGGCCCACGACAGCCGCGGCGATGACGATCACGGCGGACGCGACGAGCACGTTCGGCACCCGAGGTGATCCCGCGAGAACGACAACCGCTGCGATCGCAAGGATCGCCGAGCACCAGAGCCAGGGCTGCCGAAGCCGTCTCGCACCCTCGCGCGGTGCTGCTTCCTGCCCGGTACCGCGACTCCACGGGCCGCCGAGGCTGAGGGTCGTACCGTCCACATCATCGCTCCTTCCCCATTGGTCGAACCGGGTTCGAGACTGGCGCAGATTCATGTCGAGCACCATCGGCCAAAAGACAGATCTTTTCTGGAACATCGACAGTGAGACACCCGAAAGTGTGTCGAACAGGCTTTCGATATCTGCTACGGTCGTCTTCGAGGCCGCGCAGAGTCATCCGGCCGAATCTGAATCTTCTTCGAACAGGTAGGTTGATCATGTTCTCGTGGTGCCACAAGGTTTTGCACGACTTGCCCCTGGCTCTGCGCAGCATGCTTTGCGCGCAGCAACAGGAAGCCGCCCGCGGAGCGCACTACGCCACGCGCGAGGACGGTTATTGGTTCCAGCATCGACTGCCAGGCGACGACATCCTCCGAAGGACACCTGGGGCCAGCAGAACCAAGCCGGGCGCAGGTCTACTTGCGCCAGAGATCGACCTGCCCGCCAAGACGACACGCGCCCCTCCGACATGGATCCACAAAGGACAGAGGTTGTTGGAGAAGCGGGGAGGAGCGCTAGCGGATCTCTTATGCCACCCCGGGCGATGACGCAGGTGACGGGCGAGCCTTCATCGCGCGGTGAGACAAGCGCCCAGCATTTTGGCGCTGTTCAACGAGCTTCCGGGGTGGCAGTGAATGGAGCCGACTGGCTCCACGGGGAGGCCAGTGTGCGCAAGCGGACAGGAAGAAGGTGAAGGTTCTGTGAGACGGTGATGCCCATGGACAGGACTGCGCTGACAGCGGAGGTGTTCGGCGGCCGGATGCCCACCCGCGCTGGTGACCTCGTGATCGAGTCGCACGGGATCACGCCCGTGCCAGTCGGCAACCGGTTCGGCCGGCCGGTGCGCCTGCTCACGGTGTTCTTCGCACCGAACCTCACGATGACCGCCGTGTTCTCCGGAACACTCGGTGCCGGGCTCGGGCTCGGTTTCGGTACGGGACTGGTCGCGCTGCTGCTCGGGACGATCCTCGGTGCGATTCCCGTTGCCTACCTGGCGACGTGGGGACCTCGAACCGGCACGGCGCAGCTGCCTCTCGCGCGGCTGCCCTTCCGGAGGACGGTGGTTCTGCCGGGGTTGGTGCAATGGTTCAACTCGATCGCGTGGGACGCCCTGGTGGGGCTTTTCGGCGGCGACGCGCTCGCTCAGCTGGTCGGGATGCCGTTCTGGCTGGCAGTGGCGATCGTCTTGCTCCTGCAGTGCGCGGTGGGTGTGCTGGGGTACGAGGTGATCCACCGGGTCCAGGCGGTGATGACGGCGATCATCGCGGTCTTCTTCGTCGTGCTGACCGTCAGGTTGCTGAGCGGGCATGCGGTGGTGGTGGACAACAGCGTGTCGGGCGCGGATCTCGTCGGTGCGTTTCTGCTGTTCAGCACGATCGCGCTGAGCCTGTCGATCTCCTGGGCGAGCTACGCCTCGGACTTCAGCAGGTACCTGCCGCCGACGACGTCGCGACCGCGGGCGTTCCTCTACACGCTCCTCGGAGTGACGCTGTCGTTCGTGTGGGGTGAAGCGCTGGGATTGGCTGCCGGACAGACGCTGAGCGACCAGACCACGGCGGGAATCAGCACGTTGCTCGGCGGCGGAGTCCTCGGCGGAGTGGCCCTGCTGGTAATCGCGTTGACCGCGGTTTCGTCCAACGCGATGAACGACTACAGCGGCTCGCTCGCACTGCAGACCGTGGGCGTCCGGCTGCGGCGTCCCGTTTCGGCGGTGGTGGTGACCGTGATCGCGTTCGCGCTGATCCTGTGGATGCACAGTGGTGACCTGGCCTCGAAGTTCGAGGACGTGTTGCTGGTGATCGGGTACTGGATCCCGCCGTTCGTCGGGGTGGCGGTGATCGACTGGTGGATCCGCACGAAGCGTGGGCGCCGGTTCGACGTGCTCGCCGACGCCGCGAAACCGCAGGCGGGCTGGCCCGCTCTGGTGGCGTTCACGGTCGGTTGTGCCGCTGCAGTGCCGTTCATGAACACGAGCATCTTCACAGGCCCCGTCGCCGCGGCCGCCCACGGCGCTGACCTTGCCTACTACGTCGGGCTGGTGGTTTCGGGAGCGGTGTACGCCCTCCTCCTCGTGCTGGTGCGGTCACGCGGTGGAGCGGAGCTCGGCGAGGGGACGAGCGAACGCGGACAGTGAGACTGAGGGGCTCGGGCTCTCGACAGCCCAGAAGTCCCTGGGGCGGCCGAGCGGGTGGTGACGAGGAGGAGCCCTGCCACCACCCGCGAGGACCTCACGAGCTGCTGTCAGGGGTTGGGGCCGGTGACAACCGGACGGTCCGGGTGGTTCGACCACTGGGACCACGACCCGGGGTAGAGGGCGGCCTCGATGCCGGCGACGGCGAGTGCGGCGACCTCGTGCGCCGCGGTCACACCCGAACCGCAGTAGACGGCGACGCGATCGCCGTCCGCGCCCAGTGAGCTGAACCGTGCGGCCAGCTCGTCGACTGGGCGGAAGTGTCCGTCGGCCGTCAGGTTCTCGCCGGTGGGGGCGCTCACGGCACCGGGGATGTGACCGGCCCGGGGATCCACCGGTTCCTGCTCGCCGCGGTAGCGCTCGGCGGCTCGGGCGTCGAGCAGAACGCCGTCGAACTGCCCGGCCTCGTCCATGTCGATGACGGGCATGTTGCCTGGCTTGAGGACGACGTCTCCCGGTTCCGGGCTGGGACCGAAACCCGTCTCAAGAGGACGGTCGCCCCAGGCGGGAAGGCCGCCGTCGAGCAGTCGGACATCGCTCACCCCTGCCCAGCGCAACAACCACCAGGCACGAGCGGCCGCGAGGTTTCCGCCGTTGTCGTACGCGACGACGCGGCTGCCTTCTCGGATGCCCCAGCGCCGGGCGGCTGCCTGCAGGGCGTCGATGTCCGGCAGCGGGTGTCGTCCTTCGGTCGGCACCGGCGGGGCGGCCAGCTCCGTGTCCAAATCCACGTACACCGCGCCGGGGATATGTCCGTCCAGGTAGTGCTGGTGCCCGTGCGGGTCGCCGAGTGCCCACCGGACGTCCAGCAACACCGGGGGATCCGCGGACTCCAGCTGCCGCGCCAGCTCCTCACCGCTGATCAGCACGGGCGGCACGGCCATCGGCAGCTCGTCGAGGTCCGCCGTGCCGGGCTGCTCCTGCCGTTCCGCCGCCAGGCCGAGACGGTGCTGCACCGCCTCGTTGAGCGGCGTCGGAACCCCGTGCAACCTCCCCAGCAACACGATCTCGCCGTTCAGGAAATCCCCCTCGACGGACCGGCCACGCGCGAGACTCTGCGACGTCGAACTCCCGACCCGTGGTCGAGCCGGGTTCTCCACCGCCTTCGCGAGCGATATCGGGATCTCGGACTCCGCCACCAGGTCGGCCGCCGAGATCCCGGCCGCCGCGAACACGCGCCGGGCCTCGGCCTGCAGCTGCGCGGTCACACGTTTCTTCGGCCCGTACAGGGCCTCGACCGCGTTGCCGAGATTGCCCAGCAGCTTGCCCGCCTTCCAGCGCACGAGGTCCGGCACGAGCTGCACCGCGAAGTCCGCGGCCCGGAAATCCTCCGCGATCCGCGACAGCCGGGGATCGTCACCTGACGGGTAGCGGCCGAGCCAGAAGATGCCCGGCTTCTCGGCACCGTCCGCGCTGACCTCACCGGGGCGAACGAAGGTGGCGGGCTGCCACAACGCGGCCCCGAAGACCGTCCGGAACCGGCGTAACGCCGCGCGCTCGTTCTCGAGGCCGTTCTGCAGACTCACGATCGGCAGGTCGGCTGCGACGCCGTCACCGGCCGGGCGCCACGACCACTCCTGCAGGACCGCCTCGGTGTCCTGGGTCTTGGTCGCGAGCACGAGCACGTCGTCCGGTTTCAGCTCCACCTCTTCCGCGCCGCCCGCGACCGGGACCCGCACCACCTGCTCCCCGGACGGCCGGAAGTACCGCAAACCCCTCTCGCGGATGGCCTCGCCGTGCTCGCCGCGGACGATCAGCAGGACCGGAACCCCGGCGAGGTGCAGCTGGGCCGCAACCGTCGAGCCGATCGCCCCGGCGCCGATGATGATGTATCGCATACCTCCATCCCACCACCGGCCGCCAGTCCGTGGCGAGCGAGCCGGGCGGGGCAAACGGGCGGGCTAGGAGATCCGGACAGGCAGGTCGCTGCCACGAGTTCCGTCCGGCGGGGTCTTCCCGCGCGGGGTGGGTGGAGGTGGTTGCGTCCTTTGGCAGGAGGTGCCGGATGAGCGGGGAATCTCGGCGGGGTGGGGGTTTCGCGTAGGGAAGGTGCCGCGGCGGCAGCAGGCGTTTCCACACCAGAACTCGGCGAGACCGCCTTCCGGGGGCATGCCACCTCGATCCGTGGGCTGCGCGTGGGTGCGGTGGCTGGCGGCGTGCGGCGCGGTGGCGTGAGTGGCTGGGGGCAGTGGCCGACTAGGTGGGGTGAGCAGTACAGCGGGGACTGGCGAGGGTTGGTGGCGGTTGCCGGGCGTGCTCCTGGTGGCCCCGCCAGCGGCGGCATGTGCCGGGGTAGCGGCCTCGGCAGTAGCGGCTCCCGGCCGCCAGGCACCGGCACCGGCACCGGCCCCGGCAGCGGCGGCTGGTGGCGGTTGCCGGGCGCGCTCCTGGCGGCCCCGCCAGTCGCGGCGGATGCCGTGTCGCCCGATGGTGACCCCCGGCAGTACTTGGTTGGTGTCGGCCACCGGGCAGAGGCCCCACCAGCGGCGGCTGGCGCCGCCTCACCGGCCAGCTGGCACACACGCCTAGCCCCCTACGGGCCCCGCCCCCCAAACCCCTCAAAAGACCCGCTCGCAACAAGATCGTGACCGCTGTGCGTCAACCTTCCGGGTGATGTGGGCGTCTCAACTGGTGTCAGGGAACGGCGAATCGAGGGGGACCGCGTGCGCGTGAACAAGATCTGGATGGCCTTGACCGGCGCGGCCGCGGCCGTTGCGCTGGTGGGGTGTGGCGGGAGCACCGAGGGCGGTGGCTCGCAGCCGCTCGCCGCGGTCAGCACGCCTACCTCGACCAGCTCGGCGACCACCCCGCCCGCGACCACGGCACCGCCCTCCACGACGGCGGCCCCGAGCACAACGAGCACTACCAGCACGACGAGCACCACCAGCACGTCGAAGACCACCCCCAAGCCGTCCTCCACGACGAAGAAGACGACGCCCCAGCCCGCCGCCAACCCGGCCGTGCCGTGCACCGTCACCGACGGCGCCTGCGTCGACATCTCCGCGAAGAAGGCCTGGCTGCTCAGCGGCGGCAAGGTCGTCTACGGCCCCGTCCCGATCACCACCGGACGCAAGGGCTACGCGACGCCGACCGGCATGTTCCACGTGCTCTACAAGGAGAAGATGCACTACAGCAAGGAGTTCGACAACGCGCCGATGCCGAACTCGGTCTTCTTCTACCCCGGCGACGCCTTCCACCAGGGCAGCCTTTCCACCCCGTCGCACGGCTGCGTGCACCTCTCCAGCGCCGCGTCGCTGAAGTTCTTCAGCACCCTCAGCGTCGGCGACCCCGTGCAGGTCGTCCCCTAACCCTCCGCCGGCTCCAGCTCGGCCCGCAGCTCGGCGAGCAACTCGCTGCGGCTGCCGGCGCCGAGCCGCTGCCGCATGCGCGCCATGTGGTGCTCGACGGTCTTCGCCGAGATGAACAGGCGGTCGCCGATCTGCTTGTACGTCAGGCCGGCGAGCACCAGCTCCGCCACCTGCCGCTCACGCTCGCTCAGGCGCGCCGGGCCCGGCGTCGGCGCCGGGTCGCGGCCCTGCAGCACCCTCGCGCAGTCCAGCAGGGTCACCATCACCTTGCGGTCCGACGTGCGGATCGCCGCCTGACCGGCCAGCCTCGCGCCGTCCCAGCACAGCCCGACGTCGTGCAGTGCCCTGGCCGCGGCTTCGACGGCGACCGGATCCACCTCGCCGCCCAGCACCTTCAGCCAGCACTCCGCCGCCTGCGACATCGCCGCGAAATACGGTCCCGTCGCCGCACCTGTGGCCAGCGCCCGCGCGTGTTCCGCCGCTTCCTCCGGCTGCTCCGCCAATATCGCCGCGTGCAGGCCGCTCCAGTGCAACGCCGTCGCCCACAGCGGTGGCTCCCCGAGCGCCGCCAGCAACTGCCGCGCCTGCCGCAGGTGCGGCGCGAGCCGGTCCCGCTCCCCCAGCCGGGCCGCCGCGACCTCGAACTCCCCGAACGGCAGGAAGGTGAACAGGTCGACCGGGTGCCGGATCACGGCCTCGCGCGCCTGCCCCCAGATCCGCCGCAGCGCCGCCAGGTCGCTCGCCCGCCGCGCGATCCCCACGCGCAGCCCCACGGCGAACAGCCAGTCACGCGGCGACAGGTCGTCGCCCGCTTCGCGCAGCCTGGCGACGGCCGTCTCCTCGTCACCGCGCACCATCGCGATCCACGCCAGCAGCAACCGGTGCCGCGCGACCAGCGCACCCGCCTCGATCGCCCGCTCCAGCAACGGTTCCGCGATCGCCGCCTCACCGCTGTGCAGGGCGACGAGCGCGCCGAGCGCCGCCGGGCTGTCTGGCAGCAGCAGCCGCCTGGACACCGGTTCCAGCATCTCCGCCGCACGGACCAAAGTGGACAGAGCCACCGCGGGCTGCTCCGTCACCGACTCGACGATCCCGCGCGCGGCGCCGTTCACCGCGCCGGACAGCAACGTCGGCGGACCCGTGCCGGCGCACTCGTCCAGCGCCTTCCGCGCCTCCGGGACCCGGCCGGTGCCGACGAGCGCGATCGCCGCGAAGCACCGGCTGTCCCCGGTGCCCGCCCACTGGAACAACTCCGCGCTGCGCGCGAGCTGACCGCGGTGCGCCAGCGCCGTGCCCGCCACCCGCGCCCCTTCCTCGCGGTCACGGGGGTTCTCGGCGGCGAGCAACTCGTCGGCCAGGCGCAACGCCGCGTCGAAGTCACCGGCTCGCGCGACCGCCTCCGCCCACCGGGCACCGACCCGGCGCCCCGCCTTGGCCGCCGCCTCGTACAGCTTCGCCGCGAGCGCCGGTTCCGCCTCGTCGGCGGCGGCCTCGAACGCCGCGCCGATCTCCGGCCCGGTCAGCCCGGCCTCCAGCAACGGGCGCACCAGCGGCAGCACGGGACCGCCGCGTTCGAGCTGCCGCTGCACCAGCTGCCTGCGCAACGCCACTTGCCGGGGCTGCGGGACCAGCTCACGCAGGGCCCGCGCGGCGATCGGGAGCAGCCGCCCGTCCGGTGACAACAACCCCGTCGCGTGCGCGGCCTCGATGACGGCGCCCGACTGGTCCGCCGCCGCACCGGCTTCCGCGGCGAACAGGAAGCGGACGACGTCCTCGCCCGCGTGGTCCAGTTCGTGCCGCAACAGGTTCAGCTCCGACGTCGCCCTGACCAGTCCCGGCACACCACCGGTCTGCGCGTGCACGAACTCCGCCAGCTCCGGCGAGCCCGTCGCTTCCAGGAACGCCTTCGTGCGGGCGACGTCGAACGGGCGCAGCACGATCTGCCCGCGCAGGCGCGCGAGCACCTGGTTCAGCGCCGCGCGCCGCGGATGCGGCCGGGTGGCGATCACGATCTGCGCCTGCTCGTCCTCCAGGTAGCGCAACAGCTCGCCCAGCTCCGCGTCGCCGAGCAGGTGGGCGTCGTCGACCAGGCGCACGTCGGCCCCGGCGAGGCGTTCGAGCACCGTCGTCTTGCCGTAGCCGCCGGGTGCGACGATCGCGAGCCGGACCGGCGCGAGGTCCCCGGCCACGATGGCCGCGCACACGCGTTCCGTCGGTTCGTCCAGCAGGATCACTCGTCGTCCTCGTCTCGGGAACCGCTCCGCCGGGTCGGGACGAACCTGCGGCGCGGCGGTTCGAGCGGGGTCACCACCACCGGGGGGCGTGGTGGGCTGGGTTCGGGATCGTAGACCTCCTCGGGCTCCAGCTCGGGCAGGCCCGTCACCCTGGGCACCAGCGCGGTGGACGCGGGCGGCGCCTCGGCGGGCGGACGGGCGGCGAGCGCGGCACCCCGGCAGGCGGCCGTCGCGGGATCGGGGTCGACGACGACGCGGCAGTCCAGCACTTCCTCCGCCAGCCGTCCGGCGAGCGGGATCCGCGCGGTGCCACCGACGAGCAGCGCCGCCGACAGCTGCTCGTACCGGCGCAGCGGCGTGAGCGCGAGCCTCAGGTACGGCTCGGCCAGCCGTTCGAACTCCGTGCGGGTGAGCCGGCCCGGCAGGTCCACCTCCGGCGACGACGAGAGCAGCTCCTTGGCTTCGACGCACGCGTCGTGCAGCTGCGCCGCCTCACCGCCGACGCGCGCCACCGCGTGCTCGGTCAGCACGTCGTCGAGCGGGGGCGCGAGCTGCTCGTCGGAGCTGACCAGTTCGAACGTCGCCGCCGCACGCCGCAGCAACGCCGTGTCGACGTACTCGCCGCCCAGCCGGCACACCCCGAGCAGGCTGCCTGGCTCGACCCGCTCCCGCACGAACAGGCTCTCGGCCGCCGCGATCGGGGTGGGCAGCAACAACGCACCGGGCAGGCCGGCCTCGGCGAGCGCTTCGTGCAGCAACCGCCGCCGGTGCCCGCCCCAGCCCGGGGGGTGGGTGAGGGCGATCCGGTCCGCCTCAACACCCTCGGCCTCCGCGACCTCGTCGGCCACCCAGCCCGCGACGACCGCGGTCAGCGCCTCCGGCCGGTACAGCTCGTCGCCCAGCAGCAGGGGCACGTCGTCGCCGATGCGGCGCGCGAAACCCCGCGCGCTCCGGCCGGGCTCGGCCAGCGCGCGGCGGCGTGCCTCCGGTCCGGCGACGACCGTCGCGTCCGGCGCGACGTGCAGCACCGACTCGAGCGAGCACACCACCTCGGGCTCGCCCCAGACCTCTCCCGCGCGGCGGCAGACGGCGGCCTTGATCCGGGTGCCGCCGAGGTCGATACCGAGGACGTAACGCATTCGAGTGCTGCCTCCTAGGAGTCGTCCTTTCGTACCAAAGGCCGCCGTTCGGGTCACATCCCCTAATCCCCTAACCCGCTCGTGTCCCGCGGTCCCCACCGGGACCCGGCACGATCCCCGATGGCAGGACCTGCGGGAATACCTAGATTGACTCGAAGTTGTCCGGCCGGTGCCGGACGCCCTCGTGAGACCGACCCCTAGATACCGGAGACCTCGTTGTCCCACCCCGCCCAGAACCTGCACGACTTCGTGCTGAACCTGCTGACCGACGACGCCGCCCGGTCCGTGTTCGCCGCCGACCCGACTGCCGCGCTCGAGCGCGCCGGGCTGAGCGACGTGACGCCGCAGGACATCCAGGAAGTCGCCCCGCTCGTCGCCGACTACGCGCCGGCCAACGCCGCGGCCTCGCTCGAGTCCGTGCTGTCCACCCTGCCCACCGGTGAGGGCCTGCAGGACACGATCGCGCACCTGACCGCCGTCGCCGACGCCGCGGACGCCGCCGGGGTCCTCCCCTCGCTGGACGCCCCCGAGCGCCAGCTGCCGGTTTCGGCCCCCACGCTCAGCGGGCTGCCGGTCGCCACGCCGGAGCTGGGCAGCACCCTGCCGCTCGGGCTGCCCGAGCTGGGCCAGCAGCTGCCGGAGCTGGGCAACACGCTGCCCGTCGGGGACCTGCCGCTGGACAGCTCGCTGCTCGGCAACCTCCCCCTCGACGGCTCCGCCCTCAGCAGCCTCCCGCTCGACGGCTCCGCGCTCGGCGACCTGCCGCTCGGCGACCTCCCGCTCGACGGTTCCGCGCTGAGCGGCCTGCCCCTCGACGCGGCCAAGTCCGACGGCTTGCCGATCGCCACCAGCGGCATCGAGGGCCTCAACACCCCGCAGGTGAGCGGCCTGCCCGTCTCGACCCCCGAGCTGGACCTGCCGCTCCTCGGCAAGGTGGAGACCTCGACCAGCGGCACCGGCGACGGCTTCGCCGGCACCGCGACCTACGAGGGTGACGCGGCCACGGGTGCCGCGGGCGTCGCCGCGGCCGACGACAGCCTGGCGGTCGCGGGTACCACCGAGTCGAAGCTCGGTTACGTGGCCGGCAGCGGGATCGCCGGTGCGGACACCCTCGCGGGCGGCCTGCAGAGCGAGTCCGGTCTCGGCTCGTACGGCGTCAGCGCCGAGGGCAGCCCGGCCTCCCTGCCGGACTTCGGCACCGTGACCGACCTGGGCGAGAGCCTGGACTCCGACGCGCTGGCGAAGAGCGCCCCGGCCGCCGGCACCCTGGCCGACTACGTCTCCTCCGGCGGCGAGCTGCTGGGCGAGCACGTCGAGGCCGCCTCGACGACCATCGGTGGCTACCTCACCGGTGTCAGCACCCCCACCGGCGACCTGCGGGCGACCAACGCCCTCACCGACGCCGGCGAGCGGGGCAACGACGCGATCCAGGACGCGGCGAACCACGCCTCGGACCAGGTCTCGCAGCACGTGCCCGCGACCCCGGCGCTGCCCGCGCCGGAGCTGCCCACCGACCTGCCCACGCACCTGCCCGCCGACCTGCCGGTCCACGTGCAGGCCGAGCTGCCCGGTGGGCTGCCGCACCTGCCGGTCGCGAACCCGATGCCGCAGGCGGGCGACCTGGAGCACGCCCTGTCCGCGCAGCCGCTGAGCGACTCGGTGGACGTGTCCCACAACCCCGTCAGCGACGCGACCAGCGCCCTCGACCACTCGCCGCTGTCCCAGGTCACCGACCTCGGCGGCCTCACCGACGACCTGCCTTTCGGCCACTGACCGCGCCCAGTGTGGCGGGCGGTGTTCTCGCCAGTGCCCTCCCTACGGGGTGAGAACACCGACCGCCGGTCGTACTGACGGCGGGGGTTCGTCGCAAGACGGACCCCCGCCGTTTCCATTTCGTGACCGGACAGGGCACACTGCTGCCCGTGATGGCACCGCCCTGGCTCGAAGTGCTGGACGACACCGTCCGCGCCTGCGCCACCCACCGGCGCGCGGATCTCGTCGAGCGGCTGAGCACGCGGAGATCCCGGCTGCTGGATCCGAAGCTCCGCGTCGTCGTCATCGGCGAGGCGGGACAGGGCAAGAGCCAGCTGATCAACGCCCTGCTCAACGCCCCGGTATGCGCGGTCGGCGATGACCGGACCACCGAGGTCCCCGCCCTGATCGAGCACGCCGAGACCCCGACCGCGGCCGTGGTGACGGCCGGCCCTCGCGCCATCGCGAGCTCCTCGCGCACGTCCGTGGCGGTCGAGGACGTGACGGCCGAGGCGAACCGCGAAGCCCGGTCCGCCTCCGGAGCCCCGGTCGTCCGCACGGAGATCGGCCTGCCGAGGGCCCTGCTGGCCGGCGGGCTCGCGCTCGTCGACTCGCCCGCCCCGGCCGCGCTGGACACCGTGCGGGACATGGCCGCGGACGCCGTGGTGATGGCCACCGACGCGACGAGTGAGCTGTCCGGCACGGAGGTCCGCCTGCTCGAACAGGTCGCGCGGCTGTGCCCGACGATCGTCGTGGCCCTCACCAAGATCGATCTCGTCCCGGGCTGGCGTGCCGTGGCCGAGCGCACGCGCGCCCGCCTCGTCGAGGGCGGCCTGCTCGCCACGGTGCTGCCCGTGTCCGCGACGCTGCGGCTGGCAGCGGCCCGCACCGGCGACAAGGCCCTCAACGAGGAATCCGGGTTCGCGGACCTGATCCGCTTCCTGCACCAGGGCCTGCTGGGCCAGGCGGACCTGCTCGCCCGCCGCTCGGTCGCCGCGGTGACCGCGCTGACCGTCGACTCACTGCTCGGCCCGCTGCAGGAGGAGTTCGCCGCGACGCAGCGCGCCGCGAACACCGAAGCCGTCGCACGCTGGCACAACGAGGGCCGCAGGCTGGAACGGCTGCAGCGCGACGCGAGCCGCTGGCAGACGATGCTCTCCGACGAGGTGTCCGACCTGCTGTCGGACGTCGAGTTCGACCTGCGGGACCGCACGCGGCGGATCCTGGTGGAGGTCGACGAGTACTTCGACGCGGCCGACCCCGCGAAGACGTGGGACGAGTTCGAGGTGTGGCTCCGGGAGAACCTGACGGCGGTCGCCGAGACGAACTCCGAATGGCTGCTCGACCGGTTCGAGTGGATCGCGCGGAAACTGGCCCGCCAGCTCGCGCCCCACCGGCCCGACGCGGTGCCCGACTCGCTGCCGCGCGAGGTGCCCGCGGACGCCGTGGGCGACCTGCGGATGCCCCGGGTGGAGCGGTTCGGCGTGGGCCAGAAGCTGTTCGTCGGCATGCGCGGCTCGTACAGCGGGCTGCTGATGTTCGGCCTCGCGACCACGATCGCGGGCCTGCCGCTGATCAACCCGATCTCGCTCGGCGCGGGTGCGGCGTTCGGCGCCAAGAGCGTGCTCGAGGAGCGGGGCAACCGGCTCAAGCGCAGGCAGGCCGCCGCGAAGACCGCGGCACACCGGTACGTCGACGACTTCTTCCTGACCTACGGCAAGCACAGCAAGGACACCGCGCGGCAGATCCACCGCGCCCTGCGTGACCGGCTCACGGCCGTGGCCGACGAGCTGCGGGCCGAGATCACCGAGTCCGCGAAGTCGATCAAGCAGGTCATCGACACCGACACGGCGCAGCGCACGGCACGCGCGAACGAGATCCGCCGCAGCATCGAGGAGCTGGCCGGGCTCCGGCAGCGGGCGCAGTCGCTCGGCGCGACCAGGGCGGTCCAGGTGCCGCGGGGGCTCACCGCGTGAACCTCGCGGCACAGACCCGGCTCCTGCTGGAACAGGCCTTCGACGCGTACCGGGACAGCCCGCGCGCCGCCTCCTGGCTGGGCAGGCACCTCGACCGGTTCTCCGACCCGCTGCGCCTGGCGGTCGTGGGCGGTCCGGCGACGGGCAAGTCGACGATGGTGAGCGCGATCGCCGGGCAGGAGCTGTCCGGGCAGGGCGACGGGATGCGCTGGTTCCGCGCCGCGCCGAGCCGCTCGCAGAACGAGCTGACGCTCATCGACACCCCCGCGATCGACGAGCACGCCACCCCCCAGACCATCGAGGGGATCTGTGCGGAAGCGGACGCGGTGCTGTACCTGGTGCGGCATCCGCACAACGCCGACCTCGGTTTCCTGCACACGTTGCAGGACCACGCGATCGCGCGTGCTTCGGCGGTCAACTCGGTCGTCGTGCTGTCGCGGGCCGACGAGCTGGGCGGCGGCCGGGTGGACGCGTTGATCTCCGCCCGCCAGATCGCCCGCCGCTACCGGCGCGAGCCGGAGCTGCGTGGCCTGTGCCAGGACGTCGTGCCGGTCGCGGGGCTGCTCGCCGCGGGCGGGCGCACCCTGCGGGAGGCCGAGTTCGACGCGCTCGTGGACCTCGCCGCCGTGCCGAAGGCCGAGCTGGAGCCGCAGTTGCTGTCGGCCGACCGCTTCCTCGCGTCGACCGGGCAGCCGGGTGCGGTGCTGCTCGAACGGTTCGGCCTGTTCGGCGTGCGGCTGGCGATCACGCTCATCCGCCGCGGCGCGCAGACCCTGCCGTCACTGGCGGCGCAGCTCGTGCCCCGCAGCGGGCTCGCCGAGCTGCGCGACTCGATCGACCAGTACTTCACCGAGCGCGAGGAGGTGCTCAAGGCGCGTTCCGCGCTGCTGGGGCTGGAAGTGGTGCTGCGCATGGAACCCCGGCCCGCGACGCCCGCGCTGGCCGCGGAGCTGGAGCGGGTCGTGGTGAGCGCGCACGAGTTCCGCGAGCTGCGCCTGCTGGCGGCGTTGCGGACGGGGCGGATCGCGCTGCCGCCGGAGCTCGCCGCGGAGGCGGTGCGGCTCCTGGGCGGGCACGGCACGGGGATCGCGGAGCGGCTGGGCGGCGACGGGTCGCAGCACGCGGTGCTCGACGCGATCCGGCGGTGGCGGGAGCTGGCGGAACGGCCGGGGGCCGGCACGGGTGAACGGCGCGCGGCGGCCGTGGTGGTGCGCAGCTGCGAGGCGCTGGCGGCGGGACCGCTGTGAAGTGGCGCGGCAACAGGCTGTTGCCGCGCGGGTTCACTCCTGCGGTGCGGCCGGTTTGAAGTAGACGGTGCCGCCGCCGGTGGGCATGCGGCGGAAGAAATCCACCCGGGTGACTGGGCGGCCGGCGGGCTGCTGCCCGACCGCGGGGTGCTCGCCGGGCCCGCCCGGTCGCGTGACCGGCTCGCCGGGCCGCGTGCCGGTTCTGCGAGAGGGCTCCCACTGCGCTGCCATCGCGCTCCTTAACCGATTCGGGGAATTCCGTGCGATGTGGACAGTACTCCGCCGGTGCGCCAGTCCGCCCGCGCCCCGCCCCCGGTCAATTCGGCCGCGAAAACCGTTGGCGCAGCGCGAACCCGGACTGACTTCGGGTGACGGATAACCGTGACCGGCATTGCCGAACCCCCTGCTCCCTCGAACGTGTCACCCCGATCAGGGGAGACGGTGCACCAGCGCCGACCGCACGAGGTGCGCGAGCGCGACGGCCTGTTCCGGGGCCAGCGCGTCCGCGGACACGGGCTCCTTTTCCAGTCTCCGCACGATTTCCGCGGCGTCCTGTGCCAGCCAGTGCAGTTGCGGCGGGCTGCCGGGACGCGCGGCGAGGACGCGTCCGGTCGCGGCCATCCGCGCGAGCCGCACGAGCGGATCGAGAACGTAACGCCCCGCGGGCGCGGTTTCCCCGGGAATTTCCGGCGGATTTCCCTCCGCACGCAAAAATGTGCGGAGCAGCCACCGCGCGTCCCCTTCGAGGGCGTCCTCGGCGCCCAGCAGCCACCGCCCGATTTCGGTTTCCCTCGCCCTGGCGGAGAGCAGCAGCGAATTCTCCCCCAGCAGCCCGGTTTCCCCGCGGCGCACGACCTCTTCGGCGAACTGCGCGAGGCACGCGTAGGCGTGGAACGCGGCGATGACCTGTTCCACCGGCCAGCTCGCCCCGGACCACGACGGACGGAAGATCCGGTCCCGCGACAGGTCCTCGGCGAGGAAGTCGTGCGTGATGGCGAGGTCGAAGAACTTCTGGTGCGCGCCTTCGTGCACCAGTGCCTCCGCGACGTCGTACGCGCACGCCGGCTCGTCGATCAGGATCAGCCCGGGGAACAACCGCGAGGAGGCCGACACCAGGCCGCGCGAGGTGTCCCTGTCGAGCACGACGAGCAAACCCGTGTGCGGCACCAGGTCCGCGGCGAGCCGGGGGATGACTTCGGCCGCCTTCGCCAGCCCGGCCTGGACGAGCGTCAGCGCCCGGTGGTGCCGTTCGCCGTCGGCTTCGGTCAGCGGCCGCGGTGGCGGGCCGGGAATGCCGCTCTGCGCGTGCACGACCGACAACGCGTCGGCGAGGCGGTCCCCGGCCTGCGCGCCGGTCGCGACGTCCAGGCGCAGGGGCCCGGCGTGCAGGCGCGTGATCACGTCGTCGAGCGAGTCGTCGGCCGTGGGGTCGAAGGTGCTCCGGCCCGCCAGCGCCTCGCCGACGCGGAACCGGAACAGGGGGTTGTCGAGCTGGTCGTCGGACCGGGTGCAGGGCGCCGAGGCGCACACCTCGACGGCCAGCCGGTACAGCGCCCGGCGCTCGGCGAGGAGCGCGTCCGCGGGCGCGAGCGCCGCGTGGACTTCGGTCGCATCCGGCCAATCGGAACTGAGAGTCATCCTGCGGCTTCCACCTTGAACGAGAGGTGATCCCCGACCGCGACAAGGTACGCCGCCCACCGGGTTCCCACATCTCCGGGGACATGTCAGACAACAGATCACCGACATGTCCCCCGAACGGCCGTCAGCGTGCGATCAGACGGCCCCGCCGAGCAAGGAGACGATCTGCACCAGGCCGAGCACCGCGAGCGTCAGCCCCGCGGTCACGGTCATGACCAGAATCGTGCGCCAGCCGATCATCGCGACCGCAAGGGCCACCAGGAAGATGACTATCAGCAGGTTTTGCGAGTTCACCACGACACCTCCTCGGTTGCTGCCGAGCCGGTACCGGGGGTGGGGTTGCCTGCCCTCGTCCGCCTCGGTGTAACGAGCATCCCCATCCAGTCTGTTGTCTGTCAAGTAACAACTTGCTGACTGACAACTTGCGTCCGTTGTCCGCCAGGAGTTACAGTTCCTGGAACGCTCGGGGAACCCCTAGAGACTCGAGAAGGCTGCTCATGGATGACGAGAGCTGGGCGCTCTCACCGGACACCCGCAAACCGCTGCCGGAGCTGATCGAGGACAAGCTCCGGCAGCTGATCGAGAGCGGTCGTTTCCAGGCCGGCGACCGGTTGCCGACCGAACCCGAGCTGGCGCAACGGCTCGCCGTCGCCCGCAGCTCGCTGCGCACGGCGCTGCAGCGCCTGCAGCTGCAGGGCATCGTCGAGGTGATGCGCGGACGCGGCTGGTACGTCCGGTCCACGAACTTCGGTGACCGCGACGAGGCGCCGCTGGTGCTCGACGGGCAGATCAGCGGTTCGGACCTGATGGAGGTCCGGATCGCGCTGGAGGCCACCGCGGCCAGCCTCGCCGCGACGCGCGCCGACGACGGCGAGCTCGACGAGATCGCGAAGCGCGCGAAGGACCACCAGACCGCGGCCACCGAGGACGCGGACGAACTGCTCCGCACCGACGAGGAGTTCCACGCCGCCGTCATCAGGGCGAGCCACAACGAGTTCCTCGAACAGCTGTACCGGTCGCTCGTGCCGAAACTGCGGGGCTACCGGCGGAACAGCTACGGCACGGTGGAGCTGCACAACCGGTCCGCGACGGAACACGACCAGGTGGCGTGGTTCCTCAAGCGCCGGGACGAGGGCGGCGCCCGCGTGTCGATGACCGCCCACCTGCTCGGGCTGTACAACGACCTGGCGAACCGGGACGCCCTGCCGGCTGAGGAACGGGCGACGCTGAACACGTACAGCTACGACGAGGCCGACGAACCCCGCTGGCACAAGAGCTGAATTAATCCGATCGGGCCTATCGCCCTTTCCCGCCTTCCGCAGATCATGGATGCTCTCGCTACGAGGCGGAGAGGCAGTGGAGGCTGGGGACGAAATCCGGCCCGCCGGATTCACGCGGCCCAGGCGGGGGGTACGGCGGCTGGCCGGCTCGCTGCTGTTCCTCGGGGTGCTGGCGCTGGTCGGGACGGTGCTGTGGGCGCCGGGAGGTGGCTGGGCGGAGCCGGTCCACCGGCTGCTCGAACTGACCTTCCCCGTGTTGTTGCTGGCGGCTGCCGGGCTCTACGGGTACGAGCTGTTCCTGCGCCGGTGGCTGGCGGCCGAGCTCGTGCGCATCGCCGGGCCGCGGATCGTCGAGGCGCTCCTCCCCCACCAGGTGATGGAGGCGTTCCTCGATTCGATCTACGGGCGCAACGAGGCGAACCGGGACGTGATGACGGGTGTGCTCGGCGGGGCGGGACGCCGTCCCGGCGGGGGCGACCTGACCATCAGCACGCACACCGGGGTGCACATGGAGCTGCGTGCCGTCGACCAGGAGCTGTACTACCTCACCACCGCCGTCACCTACAGCTTCCGGCAGAACGTGCCGGTGGACCGGTTCATCGTGTTCGCGACGTGCAACGCGCTGCTGCGGGACTCGATCAGCTCCGGCTGCCAGCTGCCGTTGTTCGAGCTGTGGTTCGTGCCGGACAGCACGCTGTTCCGCAGTTCGGTGGACGACATGCTGCCGTCGGTGCGGCTGGGCATCGAGTACGTCGATTCGGCGGGCAGGCACCACAGCGCGTCGGCGAGCAAGCTGCGGCTGCGCGAGGTGAAGTACCAGCAGTGGGCGGACTACCTGTCGTTCTTCCGCGAGGACATGGGCCCGCTGCCGAGGCAGAACACGTCGGACCACCTCGGTGACCTGCGGATCTTCGAGTGCGACCTGAGCGACATCGCCGCGGACGACCACACGGTGCAGGCCATCGAGCGGCTGTCGGTGCGGGTCAGCGCGCTGCAGCGCGTCGACGACGGGATGTGTTACTGGCAGGCGCCGTACCCGTGCTACGTCGACCAGATCACGTTCGCGGTGAAGGAGCTGGACGTGGAGGGCTCGGGGGCGTTCGAGTTCAACCTCGCGCCGTTCACGTTCCGCTCCAACACCGCGACGACGCGCTGGCTGCGGGCGGAGGACCTGCCGGAACTGGACGTGCGTTCGTGGCTGCTGCCGGGGCACGGGGTCGCACTGCTGTGGCGCCCCAGCCGCGGCGGCGAGTGAGGCGGTGGGTTCAGAGCTCGATCCAGTAACGCAGAACGCGGTCACTGCTTTCGAGAACGCCACCGTTCCGCTCGATCGTCTTGGCTGAGGCGGAGTTGTCCGCTCGGCAGACGAGCAGCACGCGTGGCAGGCCCAGCGCACGTGCTTCGTCGAGCATCGCGCCGAGCGCCCAGGTGGCGATCCCCCGGCCCCGCGCCGAAGGACGGATGCCGTAGCCGATGTGCCCGAGCCGCGCCGCGGCACCGGTGAGCTCGTGCCGCAGCGCGATGCCGCCCAGCACTTCACCGTCCTCGACGATCCACCGGAAGGTGGCGTGGACCCGGCCGTCCTGCAGGGGCCGCGCGGGGTCCGCCTGGTCGTTCAGCCGCGCGACCCAGGCCGCGAACCCCTCCGGGGAGTCGACGTCGTCGTCCGGGCCGATGCCGAAGCCGTCCTCGTGGACGCCTGGGCCCCAGTCGTCCCGCGCGCGGAGCCACGCGTCACGCAATCCGGTGGTGGGGGCGAGGAGTTCGAGCACAGACCCTCCGAGGGGCTAGTTCCGGCGGTCGGACCAGCCGGCGGGCAGCTGGTCGGGCGCGACGGAGATGACCGACTCGTCATTCTCGCCGACGTGCTCGAACAGGGTGATCTCGGCGAACTCGGGGACGATGTAGATCGGGTAGGTCGGCCCCTCGTCGCGGTAGGCGCGCATCTCGTCGAGGTGCTCGTTCTGGAAGACGACCGTGCGCTCGCCGTGTTCCTCCACCCAGCGCGGGAAGAAGATCACGCCGTGCAGGCGGCGCCGCGCGGGCAGCACGTTCACGACGACGGACGTGCCGGTGGGCTCGTTCCAGGAGATCTTGTAGTCGTCGTCGCCGAGGCGCACCAGGTCGACCTGCTGGTCCTTGACCCAGCGCCCGCCGACCATCCCGGAGTGGATGCGGTAGTCGATGGTCGTCGCGTTCTTGACGTACATCTCGTACTGCCAGCCGTTGGCGTAGGTGTAGATGAACCGGTGGCCGACGAGGCCGGACAGATCTTGAACGGTGGTGCTCATGCCTTTGATTTTGTCACAAAACTAGTTTGTCTCGAAACGAGAGTTGCGGCACACTGTGGCGCGTGGACGCCGCCGCCGAACTCGGCCGACTGCTGGGCCCCCTCCGCCGCGCCGTGCTGCGCGCGGCCCGCACCGCCGCGGACCTGCCCGACCTGCCGGAGGCGCAGATCGAGCTGCTGCGGGTGCTGGTCGCCGAAGGGCCGCTGGGCCCGCGGACCGTCGCGGCGCGGCTGCACGTCGCGCCGTCGACCGTGAGCAACCTGGTGAAGGCGATGCTCGCGGCGG
This sequence comes from Amycolatopsis dongchuanensis, assembly GCF_039542405.1. NCBI lineage: Bacteria > Bacillati > Actinomycetota > Actinomycetes > Pseudonocardiales > Pseudonocardiaceae > Amycolatopsis > Amycolatopsis dongchuanensis. The sequence goes on along the minus strand of NZ_BAABIB010000077.1, from coordinate 2,505 downwards.
ACCTGGTCGAACGCGTCCCCGCCCCGGACGATCTGCGCACGGTCCGCCTCAGCGCGTCAGTGAAGGCGCGCGACCTGCTGAACCGCTACGACCGGACCAGTTCCGCGACACTGGCCCGCACGATCGCCGAATTGCCGGCGGAGGAGCGGGCGGTGCTGGAGACGGCGCTGCCGGTACTGGCGCGGCTGGTGGAGAAGCTGGAACGGGGCGCCTCTTCACCGGACTGATTCACGCGTTGGCGGGCAGCTTGGGCCAGGTCGCGGCAGCGATCGTCTTGGCCACGGTGCAGGCGTCCGTGGCGTTGTCGGACGGGCGCACGAACAGCTGCGCGAACTGGTGGAACCCGCGGACCGGGGAAGGGCCGAGGTCGGTGGCCAGGGCACAGCCCGTGTCGCCCGGCATGGTGACCGTCGGCCGCTTCGCGATGCGGACGTCGGACCTGCCGGGCAGGTTGCCGTAGTCCAAGCTGAACTCGATCTGGCTGTAGTCGGTCAGGTCGAGCCACGTGCAGTGGTGGCGGGTGAGAGCGGGCACCGGCTTCATCCCGTCGGCCAGCGCGGGCGGCGCGATCGCGAGGACGTCGGGCACGACGGTGCAGGCGTCGATCGTGCCGATGCCGCCGGCGGGGAAGGTCAGATGGCCGGCCTTCCTGGCGGTGACGTCGGCGACGAGGCCGTCGAGAACGGCGTCTTCCACCTTGCAGAGGTCCTCACGCTGGTCGACGGTGTTGTCGTCGCCGGTGAGCGCCACGGACGCGGCGAGGTGCGTCCCGTCGGCGAAGGTCAGGTAGCGACGACATTCGTCGGGCGAGCCGTAACCGGTGGACTCGATCTTCAGGCCGTCGCCGAGCGTCTTCGCGGTGGCATCCGCGGTGCGGTCGGGGTCCGCCGTCTTGCCGCCGAGCCCGCCGACGGTGAGCAGCGCTTCCTTACCGTCCACAGTGGTCAGAGCGGAGCACTGGTCAGGCGCGGGCAGGACGCTCTTGACGTTGTTCGCGCCCGCGGCACCGGCGGCGTCGAGGTCGAGCAGGCTGCAGTAGTCGATGGTGGTGAGGTCGCCGAACGCCTGCTCGGCGGTCAACGCCGGCGGCGGGGGTGGCGGAGTGCTGGGCGCGGGCGCAGGCCCGGCGACGGTGGACGCACAGGCGGCGAGCAGCACGGCGGGAAGCACCGCGAACCAAGATCGGGACACGCGAGGGTTATCCGTCACAGGCGGCGTGGTGTTTCGTCCCGTGATCAAACCGTTCCCGGAATCGGAAATCGAGGTGGTTATCGGGCCATCACACCGGCGCGGACATCCGGAACGGGCAGAATACTGTCATGGATGCTGGCCTCCGGGAGTTCTACGACGTCGTCGGTGAGCCGGGCTACGAAATCGACGTGAACCCGGAGTTCCCACCGGACGGCAATTGGGCTGAGCCTGTTTTCACGTTCGGCCCGGACGGTCGGGTCGAGTCCGGATTCGCGCCAGGCACAGGTGGAGTCCTCGTTCTTCGAGTCACCGCGGCCGAGGCGCCGGCTTGGGTTGGGGTTTTCCCGGCTGGCGACCTCCGCGGCGTCGACGGGGTATACGCAGGTCCGGCCGCCCGTCAAATGTGCGTGCTTGCCGCTGGAGACGCGTATCTCGTACAGGTGGACGCGCCGCACGCAGGTGCGCTCGTTGCTCAGGTCCAGGTCCAGCAGGTGGCCAAATCGCTCGATCCGGCACTGCTCCTGCTGGTCCGCGACTTCGACATCGTGGCTATCGGGACGTCAGGAATCGCATGGCGTTCCCCGAGACTGGCGGTCGACGATCTTCGCGTGCTGGCGGCGGATTCCCGCGGAATCCACTGCACGGGCTACTTCCTCGGCGACAGGACGGAAACGGTCACCGTGGATCCGATGACCGGCGAAGTGATCGACGGACGACGCCTGGAAGGCACCGGCCCCGGGCCTGGCCCGGCATAACCTCCGGCCACAAAGCGGAAGCGGAGGGATTTGAACCCTTGGCGGGTTGCCCCACGCTCGCTTTCAAGGTGTGCCGAGCGGTCTCCGCCGGGGTCCCCTCCCCCGCTGAGCTGGCTGTTTACGTAAACACGGACTGTGCCGGACCAGCGCAGGTGCTCAATGGGGGTGATGGACTGGTCCAGTGTCAGCATGGCTCAGCGTTACCAACACGTCACCGACGCTTTGCGATATTCGATCGCAGGGGCAAGTTGGAGACACTTGTGGGAGCAGTAGGCGCACTGGAATGATAATAGGTCGCGTTGTAGTAGATGCCTGGCGGCAGCATCTACTCTTCAACCCGCGGCAGAGGGGCAAGTTGCGTGAGAATTCCTGTTTGCTCTCTGAGGTAAACATCAGAGGTGCGATCAAATGCCCATTTCATGACCTCGCGAAAAGTGCTCGCATCAAAAGATTCATCATGCTCCGCATGGACAGATTGCGCCCACCCAGCCGACCAATACCGCTAAGTTTAGGCGAGTTTCCGCAGCTCAGAGGCGTTTGGAGGCGTCGCCCACAGAGC
>NZ_BAABIB010000076.1:0-1718 GCF_039542405.1 Amycolatopsis dongchuanensis | reverse complement strand
CGCCGACTGACTGCAACACCAGCCCCACCAACCACAACACGAGTTACGAGACATCCCTTAGCTGCGGGTGATTCGTGCGGATGCGTGGGGTCTATCTCGTGATCGGTGTTTCTGGCGGTTTGGTTAGTAGGTTTTGGCGTCCGGCCAGCGGTCACCGAAGGTGATGGCGAAGGCGTTGAGCACGGGCTTCCAGCGCATCGTCCATCGAGCTTGGCCTGTGCCGGTGGGGTCCAGGCTGCGGGTCACAAGATACAGGCACTTCAGCGCGGCCTGCTCGGTTGGGAAGTGGCCGCGGGCCCGCACGGCCCGCCGGTAACGGGCGTTGAGCGATTCGATCGCGTTGGTTGAGCAGATCATCCTCCTGATTTCGACGTCGTAATCGAGGAACGGCACGAACTCGGTCCAGGCGTTGCGCCACAACCGGACCAGCGCCGGGTATTTCGCGGACCAGTTGTCATCCAGTTCCTGCAACGCCGCTTCGGCTGCCGCCGCGTTAGGTGCCTCATACATCGCTTTGAGATCACGTTTGAGCGCGTCGGCGTGTTTCCGGGAAGTGAGCCGGAACGAATTGCGGATGAGGTGGATGATGCAGGTTTGCACGATCGCCCGGGGCCACACCTGTTCCACCACCTCGGGAAGACCTTTCAGGCCATCGCAGACGAGGAAGAACACGTCTTTCACGCCGCGGTTTTTTAGATCGACCAGCACGCTCATCCAGAACTTGGCGCCCTCACCGCCGCTGCCCGCCCACAGGCCGAGCACGTCCTTGCGGCCGTCCACCGTGACGCCGATGGCGGCGTAGAAGGGCCGGTTGGCCACCTGGCCGTCGCGCACCTTGACCACGATCGCGTCGATGAACACCGCGGCGTAGACGACGTCGAGCGGGCGACTGGCCCAGTCCTGCATCTCCGCCACGACCTTGTCGGTGATCCGGGAGATCGTTTCTTTGCTCACCGAAGCGCCATAGATCTCGGCGAAATGCGCCGAGATCTCACCAGTGGTCATGCCCTTCGCATACAACGACAGCACGATCTCGTCCACATCGGTGAGCCGACGTTGCCGCTTCTTCACAATCTGCGGCTCGAACGTCGATTCCCGATCCCGCGGCACCTGAATCTCCACCTCGCCGGCCGCATCCGAGAGCACCGTCTTCTTCCGCGTCCCGTTACGCACATTCGCAGAATCGCGCCCCGGCCGAGCACGGTGTTTCTCGTGCCCGAGGTGTTCGGTCATCTCCTCGTTCAGCGCGGTTTCCAGCACGTTCTTGGTGAACAGCTTCAACAGCCCATTCGGGCCGGTCAGCTCCAGCCCCCGCTGCCGCGCCTCGGCCACCATCGCCGCCGCGGCGGCCTGCTCCGGCGACAACGGCTTCTCACTCTTGCGTGGAGTCACAGCCCCAGATGTCATCACTCACAGTGCCCATCCCGCCGGACCTCAGCCCGGCGTGTCGGGCCAGAAACACCGATCTTGAAACAGTCCCGATGCGTGGGGGTGGTTATGGGGGGAACCGACGAGGATGCGGTCGATCCTGCGTGCGTGCCGTGATTGCCCGATGGCGCGGTTGATCAACGGCGCGGTGAGTGGGTTTCGTTCGTTTAGGTGTGGCCCTCGCTGCCGTCCCGCCTACCGCCCACGTGTCGTGGTAGTACACGCTCTTAGGGATGTCTCGTAACTCGTGTTGTGGTTGGTGGGGCTGGTGTTGCAGTCAGTCGGCGAGG